>NZ_JBSGZI010000002.1:0-10021 GCF_053610945.1 Streptomyces sp. NPDC054849 | reverse complement strand
CTGACCGCCCTCTTTGTCATTTTCCCCTCACTTTGATTTTTGGGATAGTGGCCGTTGCGCCCACGGGGGGTGGGGGCCACGGGGGTCGGGGGGTTCGGGGGGGGGGGGGGCCGGGGGGGCCCGCCGAGTCTCCGAGGGGGTTTGCTGATCGCCGCCGGGGGGCGGCGGGTCTGTGGGGGGCGTTTTGTACACCTCTGTGTTCATTGTTGTGATTTCACTGGCGCTCTTCTGGATGGCCGCGTTCACGCTCTGGTGGCAGATGCACGCGTGGCGGACCCCGGAGGTGCTCGCCTCCACGCGCTTCGACCGGCCGGACGGCGGAGGCCGCCTGTCCTTCTCGCTGCTGCTGCCCGCCCGCCATGAGCAGGCGGTCCTTGAGCACACCATCGACCGGCTCCTGGAGTCGAGCCACACCGACTACGAGATCATCGTGATCGTCGGACACGACGACCCCGAGACCGCCGCCGTCGCCGAACGGGCCGCGGCCCGGGCGCCGGCCCGGGTGCGGGTCGTCGTCGACCGCCACGAGACGAAGAACAAGCCGAAGGCCCTCAACACCGCCCTCCCGTCCTGCCGCGGTGACATCGTCGGGGTCTTCGACGCCGAGGACCAGGTCCACCCCGAGCTGCTCGCCCACGTCGACCACGCGTTCCGCTCCACCGGCGCCGACGTGGTCCAGGGCGGGGTCCAGCTCATCAACTTCCACTCCAGCTGGTACAGCCTGCGCAACTGCCTGGAGTACTTCTTCTGGTTCCGCTCCCGCCTGCACCTGCATGCCGAGAAGGGCTTCATCCCGCTGGGCGGCAACACCGTCTTCGTGCGCACCGAGGTGCTGCGCGAGGCCGGCGGCTGGGACCAGAACTGTCTCGCCGAGGACTGCGACCTCGGGGTGCGGCTGTCGTCGGTCGGCAAGAAGGTGGTCGTCGCCTACGACTCCGACATGGTCACGCGGGAGGAGACGCCCGGCTCGCTGGTGAGCCTGCTCAAGCAGCGCACTCGCTGGAACCAGGGGTTCCTGCAGGTGTACCGGAAGAAGGACTGGCAGCAGCTGCCCGGGCGCGGTCAGCGCTGGCTCGCCCGCTACACGCTGATGACGCCGTTCATGCAGGCCGCGTCGGGGGTGATCATCCCGCTGAACGTCGCGGTCGCGGTCTTCCTCGATGTGCCGGTGGGGATCGCGTTCTTCACGTTCCTTCCCATGATCACGGCGTTGGTGACGTTCGTCTTCGAGATCGTCGGTCTGCACGACTTCGGCCGGCAGTACGGGCTGCGTGTCCGCTTCGTGCACTACGTCAAGCTCGTCGTCGGCGGCCCCTTCTACCAGGTGATGCTCGCGGGCGCCGCGATCCGCGCGGTCTGGCGCGAGCAGCGCGGCCGTAACGAGTGGGAGCTGACGAGCCACACCGGCGCCCACCTGACGACCGCGACCGCCGGGCCCGCAGTTTCCGCCGCGTCCGTCTCCGCCACTGCCGCTCCCTCCGCCACCGCCGCTCCCTCCGCCTCCACCGCGATCCGAGAGGACAGCCACCAGTGACCGCCACCCTGCCCACGGCCACTGATCCCCAGCCCGCGACCGTCACCGTTCCCGCCCAGCGCAGCCCCGTCGGGGGGCTCGGCGTCCGCCCGGCCCCTCCCGCCCGCCCGCTCGTGCGCTTCCGCTCCTCCCGCCCCGACCTGCTGCTGTGCGGCGCTCTGCTGCTCGTGATCGTGCTCGTGCAGGGCTGGAACATCACCCACTTCCCGACCCTGAGCGACGACGAGGGCACCTATCTCGCCCAGGCATGGGCCGTCCAGCAGGGCGACGGCCTGGCCCACTACACGTACTGGTACGACCATCCGCCGCTCGGCTGGATCCAGGTCGCGGGCCTGACGTACCTGCCGTCCCTGTTCGTGCCCGACTGGATGACCGTCGCGCCGATGCGGTTCTCGATGCTCGCCGTCTCCGGCGTCAGCTCCGTGCTGATGTACGTCCTCGCGCGCCGGCTGTGGCTGCCGCGCTGGGCGGCCGGGCTCGCGATGGGCCTCTTCGGGCTGTCCCCGCTCTCGGTGGTCCTGCAGCGCGAGATCTTCCTCGACAACCTCGCCGTGATGTGGATCCTGCTGGCGTTCTGTCTGGCCGCGTCACCGAGCCGCCACCTGTGGCACCACTTCGGGTCGGGGCTGGCGGCCGCCACCGCCGTCCTGACCAAGGAGACGATGCTGGTGGTGCTGCCGGCGCTGCTGTTGACGATGTGGCGCCACAGCCACCGCGACACCCGCAAGTTCGCCGTCACCGGTGCCATCACCGCCTGCGCGCTGATCGGGCTGTCGTATCCGCTGTACGCCCTGCTCAACGGCGAGCTGCTGCCCGGCTCCGGCCACGTCTCGCTCATCGACGGCATCACCTACCAGATGGGCCGCGAGGGTTCCGGTTTCATCCTCACCCCCGGCTCCGGTTCGAACGGCGTGTTCCGGTCCTGGCTGTACTACGACACGGTGCTGCCGCTCGGCGGGCTGGCCGGCGCGGTCCTTCTGCTGGCCACCCACCGCTGGTCCGTCACCGCCCGGGCGCTGGCGGGCCCGGCGCTCGCCGCCGTCATCCTGGCCGTCGTCGCGATGCGGCCCTCCGGCTACCTCCCGGCGATGTACGTGATCCAGGCGCTGCCGTTCCTCGCGCTGGTCCTCGCCGGGGGCGCGGCCAGCATCACGCACGCCGTGCTGCGCCGGCGCCGGGGCCCCGGGGAGCGCCGGGCGCAGGTGTGGGTGCGCTGGGCGGTGCTCGGCGTACTCGCCGTGTCCGCCGCGGTGTACGTGCTGCCGCGCTGGTACGACGGCAACCGCACGGCCCTCACGGTGGACGCGAACGGCCCGTACCGGCAGGCCGCGGCCTGGCTCGGCAGCGAGGTCGCCGATCCGGCGGGCACCCGGGTGCTGCTGGACGACGCGCTGTGGCTGGACGCCGTGCACCACGGTTTCGAACCGGGGCTCGGCGCCATCTGGTTCTACAAGGCGGACCTCGACCCCGCCGTCACCAAGACCCTGCCGGGCGGCTGGCAGGACATCGACTACGTGGTCTCCTCGCCGACGGTGCGCCGCGACGCGGTGAACCTGCCCACGGTGAAGGCCGCACTGGAGCATTCGACCGCGGTGGCCGTCTTCGGGTCGGGTGAGGACCGCATCGAGATACGCAGGACCGACCGCGCCGACCGCGCCGACCGCGCCGACCGCGCCGACCGCGCCGACCGTACGAGTGGGAGCTGAGCCACCATGAGCGAGGACCTGTGGTCCCTCCATGACCCGGTCGATGCGGAGCTTGTCGCTCCGCAGGCGCCGGCCGGCAGCGTCACCCTCATCGTTCCGACCTTCAACGAGGCCGGCAACGTGGGGGAGTTGCTGCGCCGGCTCGGTGAGGCGCTCCCCGACCACCTGCCCTGCGAGGTGCTGTTCGTGGACGACTCCACGGACGACACCCCCGCCGTCATCGAGAAGGCCGCCGTCGATCACCCCTTTCCGGTGTCCGTCCTGCACCGGGAGGTGGCCGAGGGGGGTCTCGGCGGGGCCGTGGTCGAGGGGGTGAAGCGGGCGGACACCGACTGGATCGTCGTCATGGACGCCGACCTTCAGCACCCGCCGCACCTGGTGCCCGAACTCGTCGGCGAGGGCGAGCGCACGGGCGCCGACCTGGTCGTGGCCTCCCGCTACATCAGCGGCGGCAGCCGGGCCGGGCTCGCGGGGAGCTACCGCATCGCCGTCTCCCGCGGTGCGACCTGGCTCACCAAGGGGCTCTTTCCGCGCGCGCTGCGCGGGATCAGCGACCCCATGAGCGGTTTCTTCGCGATGCGCCGCTCGGCGGTCACCGCGCAGGCCCTGAAGCCGCTGGGCTACAAGATCCTTCTGGAGCTGGCGGTGCGCTGCCGCCCCGGCAAGGTCGCCGAGGTGCCGTTCGTCTTCCAGGACCGGTACTCGGGGGAGTCGAAGTCCACCGCCCGCGAAGGCATGCGGTTCCTGGCCCACCTCGCCTCCCTGCGCTCCGCGACTCCGCTGGCCCGCATGGTCGGCTTCGGGCTGATCGGGCTGACCGGTTTCATCCCGAACCTGGCCGCGCTCTGGCTGCTCACCCACGCCGGGATGCACTACCTCCCCGCGGAGATCGTCGCCAATCAGGCGGGTGTCCTGTGGAACTTCCTCCTCATCGAGACCCTGCTCTTCCGTGAGCGGCGCCGGCACCGCCACTGGGCGGACCGGGTCGGGCGCTTCGCCCTGCTCGCCAATGCGGATCTGCTGGTGCGCATCCCGCTGATCGCGGTGTTCGTGGCCAAGTTCGGGATGGGGGTGCTGCCGGCCACGGCTCTCGCGCTGGTGACCACCTTCGTGCTGCGGTTCGCGGCCACCGAGGCCCTGGTCTATCTGCCGCGCAGGTCGGACACCTCGCGCCGGTCGCCCGCCTCGACCACTCCGACCACTCCGGGCGCCCCGCCCATCCCCGGCGCCCCGACCGCCCCGGGCGCCCCGCCCAGGACGGGACGCCACCCCAGGAGTTGAGCCGCACAGAAGGGATCCTTTCCATGCGTCTGACGATCCGGCGGAGGGCCGGGCGGCGTGCCGCCCTGCTCGCCGTCGGGGCGATGACCGCGGGCCTGCTGCTCACCGCACCGCAGCAGGCCACGGCCGGTCCGCCCAACCTCCTGTCCAATCCCGGCTTCGAGACCGCCGGCGCCGCCGGCTCCGACATGCCGTCCTGCTGGTCGAAATCCGGCTGGGGCGACAACGACTTCACCTTCGCGACCGTCGCCGACGCGCACAGCGGCACCAAGGCGATGAAGGTTTCGCTCACCCGCCGGGTGGACGGCGACCGCAAGGCCCTGGTCACCGAGACCGGCACCTGCGCGCCGAGCGTCACGCCCGGCAGGCAGTACGACCTGTCCGCCTGGTACAAGTCGACCACCCCGGACGTGTCGGTGACGGTGTTCCGCCGTGACACGACGACGGGCTGGCAGTACTGGACCGACCTGCAGAATCCGCCCGTCAGTGCCGCCTGGGCGCGCACGGAGGTCCGTACGCCCCCCGTCCCGCCCCACACCGACAAGATCGCGTGGGGCCTGTCGGTCTACGGGGTGGGCACGCTCACCTCCGACGACTACGCGCTGGAGGAGGTGGGCGCGGTGCCGCCGCAGCCGGCCTGCTCGGGTACGGCGGAGGAGTGCGCCAAGGGCAGGTGGGAGGTGATCCCGGCGCAGAACCCGGTGCGCTCGATGCACGCCGTCGTGCTGAAGAACGGCAAGGTGCTGCTGATCGCGGGCTCGGGCAACGACATCTCCCAGTTCAACGCCGGCACCTTCACCTCGGCCGTCTACAACCCGGCGAACGGCTCCTTCAAGACCATCCCGACGCCGGTGGACATGTTCTGCGCGGGGCACGTGCAGCTGTCCGACGGCCGGGTGCTCGTGATGAGCGGCAACAAGGGGTACCCGTCGGCCGACGGCACGATCGGCTACCAGGGCCTGAGGGATTCGTACACCTTCGACCCGGCGACCGAGACGTACACGAGGACGAACGACATGAACGGCGGCCACTGGTACCCGTCGGCGACGGTCCTCGGCAACGGTGACGTGATCTCCTTCGGCGGGCTGAAGGAGGACTCCACGGGCAATGTGACGGCGGAGAAGTTCTCGGCGGCGCAGAACAAGTGGCTGCCCATGAACGAGGTCAACCAGACCTGGTCGTATTGGGGCCTGTACCCGTCGATGATCCTCATGCAGGACGGGCGGCTTTTCTACTCGGGCAGCCACACTTTCGGCAACGGCACCCCGGGCACCGGCGCCTCGATCTACGACTACGAGGCCAACACCGTCACCGACGTGCCGGGCCTGCGGAACAAGGACGAGCGGGACGAGTCGGCGAGCGTGCTGCTGCCCCCGGCGCAGGACCAGCGGGTGCTGACCATCGGCGGCGGCAACAACGAGCGCAATCCGGCGGCCAACCGGCTCACCGACATCATCGACCTCAAGCAGCCCAGCCCCGCCTACACGGCCGGCCCGCCCCTTCCGCAGGGCCTGGTCGACCAGGGTCTGGGCAAGCGGCCGCAGACCGGCGCGGAGGGCAAGATGTACGTGTCGGCGGTGCTGCTGCCGGACGGCAAGGTGCTGGAGACCGGCGGCGGGCTGCACGACCGGGCCGACCCGGTCTTCGAGGCCTCCTTCTTCGACCCGGCGACCAACACCTACCAGGCGGGCCTGGCCACCGACCCGATCCCGCGGACCTACCACTCGGCGTCCTTCCTGATGCCGGACGGCCGGGTCATGTCGGTCGGCGACAACCCGGGCAACGGCACCTACAACCACAGCGTGTCGATCTACACCCCGCCCTACCTCTTCAGGGGCGCCCGCCCGCAGATCACCTCGGTGATCGACACGCAGTGGGTGTACGGGGACACGCAGCGGATCACCGTCGACCGGCCGATCACCAAGGCGGAGTTGATCCGTCCGGCGGCGGTCACCCACTCCTCGGACCCGAACCAGCGGTTCGTGGACCTGCCGCTGACCGTCGAGGGGAACAACATCGACCTCAACGTCACCAGCAACCCCAACCTGGCGCCGCCCGGCTGGTACATGCTCTTCGCGGTCGACGCGAACGGCATCCCCTCGATCGCGACCTGGGTGCACCTGGGCGGTCCGTCCGCCCTGGCGGCCACCCAGGAGCAGCCGTCCGCGCACGAGCACACCTTCGCGGACAAGCTGGGGCCGGCGAAGCAGAACGCGGCCAAGCGGGACTCCGTCCCGGTCCCGCCGAGCGTGGCCGGCTGCGACCGGCACTACGGCACGGTCAACGTGTGCGTGCCGACCCGCTTTCCGGCCGAGGTGAGGGAGACGGCCAACGCCCGCTGCGACTGGCTGGCCTCCCACAAGTACCCCAAGCGCCTGAAGGTCAACGGCAGCGACCCGCTGCGCCTCGATCCCGACCGCGACGGCTACGCCTGCTGAACCCCGGGGAGGACGGACTGCGGCCGGGACCGCCTCGGGCGGTCCCGGCGTGACCGGGGCCGCCCCGGGGTCAGTGCCGGTAGGCGGCGAGCGAGATGCCGACGTAGTGGGCCACGAAGGCCGCGAGGGTCAGGGAGTGGAAGACCTCGTGGAAGCCGAAGAAGCGGGGGGAGGGGTTCGGGCGCTTCATGCCGTAGATGACCCCGCCCACGCTGTAGAGGAGGCCGCCGACGATCACCAGGACCAGGACGGCGATGCCGCCGCTGCGCATGAAGTCGGGCAGGAAGAAGACCGCCGCCCAGCCCATGGCGATGTAGCAGGGGGTGTAGAGCCAGCGCGGGGCGCCCACCCAGAAGACGCGGAAGGCGATGCCGGCGCCGGCCGCGATCCACACCGCCCACAGCAGGGTCCGCCCGGTGGAGGGCGGGAGCAGCAGGACGGTCAGCGGGGTGTACGTGCCCGCGATGATGAGGAAGATGTTGGCGTGGTCGAGCCGCCGAAGAACGGCCTCGCCGCGCGGTCCCCACGTCCCGCGGTGGTAGACGGCGCTCACGCCGAAGAGCAGGCAGGCCGTGAGGATGTAGATCCCGCAGGCCACGCGTGCACGCGTGGAGTCGGTGAAGGCCATGAGCGCCAGGCCGGCGACGACGACGGCGGGGAACATCCCGGTGTGCAGCCAGCCGCGCATCAGCGGCTTGGCCTCCAGGGCGGCCTCGACGGTCTCGGCGACCCCCAGGGCCTCGGCCTTGACGGTCTCGGCGACCTCGATGGCCTCGGCTTTGACGGTCTCGGCGGCCTGCGTGACCTGGGCGGCCGGTGTGGCCCCGGCGACCGGTGTGGCCTCGGAGGCAGGGACGGCGGCGGCGTCTGAAGTCATGCGCGCCATGCTACCTACGGGCCCGTAGGTTTCCGTCGACGGTCTTTACGGAAGATTGACGGACGTGGCAATGCTCACGTGAGAGGCCCTCTGGACATATGCGCACATCCACCGGATGATCAGATGAGTGCGGTCGACACCGGATGAGCGGAGCGCGAAGCGTCCGGGTCGCAGCCCCCACGGGGCCAACACCAAACACACCCCTCAACAAGGAGCAATCGTGGCGCGCGACAACGCGGCTCCCACCATCCCGACGACCCACCAGGAGCTGATTTCCTGGGTGGACGAGATCGCAGCCCTCACCCAGCCGGACCGCGTCGTCTGGTGCGACGGCTCCGAGGGCGAGTACGAGCGCCTGTGCGAGGAGCTCGTCGCCAAGGGAACGTTCAAGAAGCTCGACGAGACGAAGCGCCCGAACTCGTACTACGCCGCCTCCGACCCCTCCGACGTCGCGCGCGTCGAGGACCGGACCTTCATCTGCTCCGAGAAGGAGGAGGACGCGGGCCCCACGAACCACTGGAAGGCCCCTTCCGAGATGAAGGAGATCTTCGCGGGGGAGCAGGGCATCTTCCGCGGCTCCATGAAGGGCCGGACGATGTACGTCGTCCCGTTCTGCATGGGTCCCCTCGGCTCCGAGCTCTCCGCCATCGGCGTCGAGATCACCGACTCCGCCTACGTCGCGGTCGCCATGCGCACCATGACCCGCATGGGCAAGCCCGTCCTGGACGAACTCGGCACCGACGGCTTCTTCGTCAAGGCCGTCCACACCCTCGGCGCTCCGCTCGCCGAGGGCGAGGCCGACGTCCCGTGGCCGTGCAACACCACCAAGTACATCTCGCACTTCCCGGAGACCCGCGAGATCTGGTCCTACGGTTCCGGCTACGGCGGCAACGCCCTGCTCGGCAAGAAGTGCTACGCCCTGCGCATCGCGTCCGTCATGGCCCGCGACGAGGGCTGGCTCGCCGAGCACATGCTGATCCTCAAGCTCACCCCGCCGCAGGGCGGGGCGAAGTACGTCGCCGCCGCCTTCCCGAGCGCCTGTGGCAAGACCAACCTGGCCATGCTGGAGCCCACGATCTCCGGCTGGACCGTCGAGACCATCGGCGACGACATCGCCTGGATGCGCTTCGGCGAGGACGGTCGCCTGTACGCGATCAACCCCGAGGCCGGCTTCTTCGGCGTCGCGCCCGGTACCGGCGAGCACACCAACGCCAACGCCATGAAGACGATGTACGCGAACACCGTCTTCACCAACGTCGCGCTCACCGACGACGGCGACGTGTGGTGGGAGGGCATGACCGAAGAGGCGCCCGCCCACCTGATCGACTGGAAGGGCAACGACTGGACCCCCGAGTCCGGGACCCCGGCGGCCCATCCCAACGCCCGCTTCGCCGTCCCGGCCTCCCAGTGCCCGACGATCGCCCCCGAGTGGGAGGACCCCAAGGGCGTCCCGATCTCCGCGATCCTCTTCGGTGGCCGCCGCGCCTCCGCCGTGCCGCTGGTGACCGAGTCCTTCGACTGGAACCACGGCGTCTTCATCGGCTCGAACATCGCGTCCGAGAAGACCGCCGCCGCCGAGGGCAAGGTCGGCGAGCTGCGCCGCGACCCCTTCGCCATGCTGCCGTTCTGCGGCTACAACATGGGCGACTACATGGCCCACTGGGTGAAGGTCGCCGCCGACAAGGACCAGGCCAAGCTCCCGAAGATCTACTACGTGAACTGGTTCCGCAAGAACGACGCGGGCAAGTTCGTGTGGCCGGGCTTCGGCGAGAACAGCCGCGTCCTGAAGTGGATCGTCGGCCGCCTCGACGGCACCGCCGAAGGCGTCGAGACGCCCATCGGCATCCTGCCGACCAAGGACTCCCTCGACCTGGACGGCCTGGACCTCCCCGCCGAGGACCTCGACTTCCTCCTCACCGTCGACAAGGAGGTGTGGCGCGAGGAGGCCGCCCTGGTCCCCGAGCACCTCAACACCTACGGCGACCACACTCCGAAGGAGCTGTGGGACCAGTACCACGCCCTGGTCGAGCGCCTGGGCTGAGCCAGGCCGCGCCCTGAAGAAGGGCCGATGAACGTGGGAGCCCCCGACCAAGCGGCGCCCACCGCAGTGGGATCCCCCGACCAAGCGGTTCCCACCGCAACACCGGCCCGGGTGAACGAACACCCGGGCCGGCAGACGAGAGGG